>NZ_JAXMIH010000025.1 GCF_034366625.1 Prosthecobacter sp. | reverse complement strand
ACTTGGCATGCGTCTTGTCCCACGCGGCATGCACCGACTCGTGGAAGACCGTCTCCTCCAGGTCATGCGTCCCGATGCGCTTGGTCGCGTTGTCCGAATAGACGACGATCAACCCCACGTCGCTGAAGGCCGTCACATCCTCGCCCCCGTGGTGGACGACCACGCGCTCGACACCCCGGCGCAGGGCGGTGGGGAGCTTGCCGAGCCGCGGCGTGTAGCGCAGGGCCTCCTCGCGGGCGCTGTCCTGGGTCTGGAAGTCAGCGTCGATCGCCAGGTTGACGCGCGTCCCGTCATTGAAATGGGCCACAAAGAGGAAGGCTTCCTGCCTGAGCGGGGCGAGGCGGCTCGACTTGTCCGGCATCTCGGCCGATCCCTGGCCCTTGTCCTCCAGACGGTCGAAAGTGTTGGGATCCGATTCGATGATATAGTCGAAATCCGTGCCGACGACGGAGGAGCGGTAAGGCGGAACTTGGAGCGTGGCTTCTTTGGGAGGGGTTGAGACGGGCACGGGCGTGGTCGCTGCGCGTGCGTCGTCGGGCGCGGGGTCGGGCACGATAGAGCCGGGGATCGCCGCGTGCCTGCAGTTGATGTGGCGCCAGTGTTCGGTCAACGCTGCCAGCTTCTTCGGGTCCATCTTGAAACGCTCTGCGGCGGCTTTGAGCAGGTCGTCGCCCGTGGCGAAGCGCCTTTCCGCATCCTTCAGGAAGGCTGCCACTTCCGACTCGGGTTGGTGCTCAGCGCGCATAAGCACGTTCGACAGGACATCTTTCAGCCACCCGGCGATTCTCAAGTCCACTTCGCACGGTGGGGTTGCGGGCGGTTGAGGCTTTGGCTCAGCAACCCTCTTGGGAGGGGATGACGGGTCAGCGCCGAGGCAAGTCGTGCAGAGAGCCGTGAGGGTGATCAGGAGGGTGCTGGCGCGCTTCATCGTTTCTCGGTGGTGGTGGCGGTGTTGCAGTGAACGTGTCGAGTCGCCTGACTTTGGAATGAGAAACAGTCTTGCCGGGTACGTCAAGATCGCTATGGACGACCCATGGCCGCACCCTGCTCGTGGACTGGCCGGAGGACGAAGACTCATGAAAAGGCGCATGACTCCGCCAATCATCCGCTAGGCCGCCTGCCCAAACAGGCCGCTTGAACTCTGCTGCCAGACATGCTGGAACACCCGGCTGGCCAGTGCTTGCTTCTCCTCATCGGTGAATGGCGGAGTCGGCAGCATCATGAAGACAGTATCCTGTATCAGCACGTCCACTTCAGCTTGCGTCTGCTCCTTCTCCGTCCAGCGGTCTCGCTCCGCGATGAGCTTGCTCAACGCATCATAGAGACTCTTGCTGGCGAGTTTGACGCGTTCCCGCTCGGCTTTGCCGAGGTTGTCTTTCTGCAACAGGCAGAACAAGGCGTACTCGTCCTCGCTCAAGCCTTCTTCGGCGGCGCGGCGATCTTCCTCACTCATTGAGTTGGCCAAGTCCATGAGCCGGGCGAAGGTTTCTTCAATCGTCACACGGTCCTTGTCGCGGTTGTAGTCGGCGATGATCTCCGTGTACTTCTTGTAGTAGTCCATGCGCAGCGGGTTGCGCGCCAGCATCTGCTCCAGTTTCTTCTCCACGATCTTGCGGATGTCCTCCACGACGGAGGCCTTGCGCTTCGCCTTCTTGGCAAACTCCGCGCGCAGCTTCTCCAGGTTGATCTTGCTGATGTCGAAGAGCTTCTCCGACTTCTGGTCATCCCCCGGCTCAGCGGCGCGAATGGCTTCGTTGACGATTCGATGCAGCTCTTTGAGCAGCTCGCTCACGTCGGCGTTGTCGCGGCGTTCCTCCAGCTTCTTGTAAATGGCTTCGATGTTGTCGTGCCGTTCCGCGAAGGTGAACACCGACGGCTCCATGATCAGCGCCTTGAAGCGGATGAAGACCTGCCGCGCCAGGATCTCAAAGCGCCGCTTGCCCTCATCGCGTGAGCCGATCACCGCCTCGGCCCCGTCTGCGATGGCAGCGATGCGAGCGAAGCCCTTCGTGCCGTTCAACGAATCAGGCTCAAAGTCGAGTCCGCGCAGATGGTTCTCGGTTTCCTCCAAGGCGGACACCAAGGCCTTCACACGTTCCTCAATGGGCGCGACGACTTCCTCGCCGCCGCTGTCATCGCCACCCAGCGCGTATTGCGCCAGCGCCTCCCGCAAGCTCTTGAGCATGCCGTTGTAGTCCACGATGAGACCGAAGTCCTTGCCGGGATACACGCGGTTCGCGCGGGCGATTGCCTGCATCAGCGTGTGCGCCTTCATCGGCTTGTCGATGTAGAGCGTTGTCAGACACTCCACGTCGAAGCCGGTCAGCCACATGGCGCACACAATCGCCACGCGGAACGGATGTTCCGGGTTCTTGAAAGCGGACTCCACATCCAGCCGCTTGCCGTCGGGCGTCTCAAAGCCCTGCTTCATCAGCGCACGGGAGGGAATGATGTCCACGCCCCACTTCTTGAAGTCACGCACTTCGTTCTGCGCTTCGCTGATGATCATCTCCACCAGCGTTTCTTCCAGCCACTTCGCCTGACCTTGCAACCATACGAGTTCCTTCTGCTGCGCTTGGCGCTGATCCGCGTCGTCGCATCCGTTCAGCGTGGCTTCTTTCTGCGAGATCAACACCCGCACTCTCGCCAGCTTCAGCTTCCAGAGTCGTCGGACGCGCTTGGACATGCGTCCCGCTGTGATCTTGTCGATGCACACCAGCATTGACTTGCCGGACTCCCAGCGCGTGGCGCAGTGCTCCACGAAATCGAGCGCCAGCTTGTTCAGGCGGTCGCGGGCAGTGATGATCTCGTAGTCTTTGCCTAGCAGCTTCTCCAGCAGCGCTTCCTTGTCCGGGTCGAGTTCAGCGCGCGCCACTGCCTCGGCGATGCGGTCGTTGAGATCGAGCTTGGCGATGCCCAGCTTCTCGCCGCGGTTGGCATAGACCAGCTTCACCGTCGCACCGTCTTCCTCGGAGCGCTTGAAGTCATACTTCGAGACGTAGCCGCCGAAGATGCGCCGCGTCAGGTGGTCGTGCTTGAACAACGGCGTGCCGGTGAAGCCGATGAAGGCCGCGTTCGGCAGTGCCAGCCGCATGTTGCGCGCCATCTTGCCGGTCTGCGTGCGATGCGCCTCGTCGGAGATCACGATGATGTCATCGCGGCTGCTGTAGGGCTTACGCGGGTCCACGTCCTGGTTGAACTTGTGGATCAGGCTGAAGATGTAGCGGTGGTTCTCCTTCAGCAGCGCCTCCAGGTCGTCGCCCGTCGCGGCACGCGGCGTTTGATCGTTCCCGATGCCGCAGCCCACGAAGGTCCGGTAAATCTGGCCGTCCAGATCGTTGCGGTCCGTCATGATCAGGAAGGTGAACTTGGAGGAAATCTCCCGCCGCACCTTCTCCACGAAGAACACCATCGAGTACGACTTGCCGCTGCCCTGCGTGTGCCAGAACACGCCCAGCTTGCCCAGGTCGGGGTGCGCGGACTCCACCAGATCCAGCAGTTGCAATGACCGCTCCTCTTCCTGCTGCTCCCGCGCTGCTTGCGCATAGAGTCCGTCCGCTTCCGGCGGGTCTTCGGCCACTTTGAGCCGGGGCATTTGAATCGTTCGATAGGTGAGCCGCTTCTCCACGGGGTACTCCTTCTTCAGGATCTCCTGCCGCCGCACCGACTCCACGGCGTTGTTCACGCCCATCACCTGATGGTTGCGCGCCACCACCTTGCGGGTCGCGCCGGGCTTGCTGGCATCGTAGAGGATGAAGTTCGCCACCAGATCGAGCAGGCGGTCCGGTTGCAGCATGCCGTCCAGCAGTCGCTGCGCCTCGACGCTGCCTTTGCGGTCGTCTTCATCGAGCCGCTTCCACTGCGCGAAGTGCTCCCACTGGCTGGTGATCGAGCCATAGCGGGCGCGGTGGCCGTTGCTCACGATGAGGAAGGCGTTGTGATGGAAGGCATGCGCGATCACATGCTCGTCCATGTAATCCGTCAGGTTCCCGTCAAAGCCGGTGCGGATGTTCTTATAGACCGCCTTCAGCTCCACAAACACCAGCGGCAGGCCGTTGACGAAGCAGACGAGGTCCGCACGGCGGTTGTAGCCCGGCGTGCGCAGGCCGGTGAGTTTCAACTCGCGCACCACCAGGAAGCGGTTGTTCGGCTTGCCGTCCGTTCCCAGCCCGTTGCTGAAATCGATCACCCGTGCGCGCATCTCCTGGCGCTGGCCCTGCGCATCCTTGTACGTCACCGGCACGCCATCGCGGATGAGCTTGTAGAACTCCTGATTGTGCTGGAGCAGCGAGCGCGTGAAGTCATGCCGCGTCAGCGCCGCCACCGCCTCAGTGATCGCACTGGGCGGCAGTTGCGGGTTCAGCCGCACCAGCGCCGCGCGCAGGTCACGCGTCAGCACCACTTCACGCGTGTCCATCCGGCCCAGTGTGCCCGCCGGGCCAAAGGTCTCCTCATTCCAGGCATACACACTGTCCCAGCCCAGCACCGTCTCCAGATGATCGGCAAAGGTCTTTTGAACCAGCCGGTCTTCGCTGTTGATGTCGGTGTAGGCCATCGCGGGTTAGAGGAGGTCCATCTGGCGTTCGTGGGGAATGGGCAGCACGCCGATGATGACCCAGGGATTCGGCGCGCGGAAGTGAAACTCCTGCGTGGTGCCCAAAAAGAAGTGCAGGTTCTTCTGGGTGAACTCGTCGAAGTATTTCTGCCGCACCTTGGCAAGCGCCGCCTTCTCATCGCCATCACAACTGCGCAGGCAGTTCCAGAACAAGGCCCCGGCCTCCCAGTCCAGCACCTGCATTTCGCTGGCCTTGCCCATGTCATCCTCGAAGCGATACGAGAAGCTGAACGGCAGCTTGGGGATCACCTTGAACGTCTGTCGCCAGGTTTCTTCGGCGAACAGCTCGCCCTGATCGCTGCGGTTCCGCATCTCCGTCAGTTTGGCGGCGTCCCACTCGCGCTCTTCCTCCTCCCAGATGAAGCCGGTGACCTTGGCAGGCTTGAACACGGCCAGCGAGAGTTCGTTCGCCTTGGCACCATCGATCAGGGTTTGCAGGCGGGTGTGGACCTTGGCTTTTCCCAGCAGCAGCCGTCGCCGCTCACGCCAGTTGTCGGCGGTGTCGAGATGTCCGGCGGCGACCAGTTGTTTCACCTCGGCGGGATGGCAGGACTCCGGGCGGGGGTCCTTCTTGCTGCGCACCAGATCGCATTCGAGCCAGTCATACTTGCGGTACTGCTCCGCCTCATCCAGCCGCCGGAACGGCACCGGATAAATCCGCACCCAGGAGCCGTCTTCACGCACTCCGGCGGTGCAGACGGTTTCGCCATGCTTGCGCGACAGCGTCGGATACGTTTTGACCGTGATCAGGATGCGCTCGCGTGACATGGCTGGGAACGGCGGGTTACAGATGCGTGGGACTGAAGGTCTGGCCGAACTGCTGTTCCAGCGCCTCCGCCACGCAGTGCCGGTGGCACTGGTGCGGCAGCAGTTCATAGCACGTCAGCGCCACACGCTCTCCCGCCGCCACCCAGGCGCGGATGCGCTCCAGCGCGGCGGTTTGTTGCGGCAGGCTGTCACGCTCATAGGTGGCAAACAGCGCGTCATAGTCCGCCTGCGTGTGCAGCTCCCGCCGGTCATCGCTGGAGATGCCCAGCTCCGGCAGGTGCTCGTAGCGGATGCCCACGCCCTCGCAGCCCTTTGACAGCGTGCCTTTGGAGAAACCGTATTTGCGGCTCAGCGGATTGCGCCGCACATCACACAGCAGCGTCACGCCCTGCCGCAGCAGGCGGTTCAGGTAATCCTCCAGACTCTTGCCCTCATAGCCGATGGTGCAGACGCCCGGCCGGCCCGCTGCCGGACGCGCAGCCTCGATGGCCGCCAGCGCGGCGGCATCACCGGCCAGCACGCGCTCCGCCATCTCGCTCCGCGTCGCATGCCACGGGTATTTCCGATACGCCTCCGCCACCAGCGCATCCCCGCGCAGGCCCGCTTGCTGGCGGGAGAACTGGTCCAGCTTCAGCCGCACCGTGCCCGTCAGCGTCACCGCCTGCCGTCCCGCCTCCGTCAGCTTCCAGCTCCGCTCCTCATCCTCCAGCAGCCCGCTGGCGATCAGCTTGCGCTTGTCCGCATAGCTGGTGAAGGAGAAGCCGCCGAAGCGGTAGGGCACAAACTCATAGCTCGGCACCTCCTCCACCTCCTGGCAGTACAGAAACAACAGCTTCTGAAAATCCAGGCTCCCCACGCTGCCACCGAGGGCGTTGAGCAGGGCGAGCAGACGTTTCTGGCGGTCGAAGAGCATGGGCAAGGATAGTCGAGACGGCTTCAGACGGCAATCTCTCCGCTCATCAAGCGCGGCAGCAGCAGGTCGCGGGCGGCGCGGAGTTTTTGGTTTTGGAGGAGCAAATTCTCCACCTGCTGGAACATGGGTTCGACCGTTTCCTCAAACAAGCCAACCAATTTGGCGTTGGGAAAGACAAAGGGGATGAGCTTGAACGTGTCCACGATGATGGCATCGAACACTGCGCCACTGGCATGCTGCTTGAAATGCTGGATCGCTTCACGCAACGCACAGAACAAGAACTTTGGCGGAATGCCCTCCCGGCCAGCAAGCGCGTAACAGGATTGATTCATCGCCATGGGCCGCTGGGCCAGATTCAGATTTCCTACCGTGCCACGGGCAGTGATGAAGAGCGTGTCTTTCGGATAGAGCTTGCTGTTGCACTGACTCAATCCCAGCTCCGTGACGTGCTTCTCCGTGTCGAGGACATAGCAGGCATCCACAGAATCCTTGGGCGTGTAGAAGGGCGTTTCACCATCCCAAAAATCTGGATTGGTGGTTTTCGGTGTGCCACCACTCATCACATGCATGGCGTCAAACGCAGTGGCTTTCTTCCACCCTTCAGGAATGCCTTGAGTGGGGCGACTGTGTTCGTGGCCGGGGAAGCGGAGGTGGATGAACCATTCCCGGTAGAGCAGCCGCGCCGACTCCTCCAGCAACGCCATCCGCCGCCGGTTGTTCTCCATCAGGTCGTCGTAGGCCGTGAGGATGTCTGCAATCTTATTTTGTTGTTCGCGTTGGGGTATGTGCAACTGAAAGCCTCGAAGATTGCCAAGATTCACGTTGGGTTGAGCAGCCTGAGCGGCCCCGATACTTTGGCACAACGCAAAAGTGCTCGGCAGCTTAAAAAAATAATACACGAATCGTTGATTGGCTTTGGTCTGATCGACTCGGACAATACCCACCGCTTGATTGGTGTTAGAGGGCAAGTTCTCTGGTCGAACAAAACCACACCGCCCAACCTGCGCACCAGCGATGGTCACGAGTATATCCCCTTCTTGGAGAATCGAACGTTTCAAGCTCTGGTGTGTTTCTTCGTCAATAAAGGCAAAACCATTATCATCCAACGAGACATCACCATTTAGTGCCTCAGCTTTGATGAACGTTACGCCAGTGTCAGTGAACGACCTCCCCATTGTTGTGGGAGTCGTACCTTTGGTGACAACATGAGTGATTTCATCAATTGAAACCGTTGGCCATTTCATATCACCAGCCCCTCAAAGTTCTTCTGGATCTTCTTTGCCAGCGCGGCGGCTTCTTTGTTCAGGTCGGCTAACTCGACGTGAATGTCGCCGAGGGTTTGCTCGAAGTCGAAATCCTCATCCACCTCCGCAGGTGCAACGCCGACATAGCGGCCCGGCGTGAGACTCCAGTCCGCAGCAGCGATGTCTTTTCGACTGACGAGCTTCACCAGTCCGGGCACGTCCACGAGTTTGGCATCTGGAAAGCGGGTGAGCAACCAGTGGGCATGCCGCTCGAAGGAGCGGACGTGCTTGAGCTGCTCCACGACGGCCTGACGCGCGGCCTCGGCGGCTTTTTGAGCCTTGGCGACCTCACGCCTGTTCAACTTCTCATCCTTGGCGGCCTCCAGCTCGGATTCGCAGAGGCTGATGAGTTTGGCGGCATGTTTGGCATGCTGGTCGATGCAGGTGATGAGGCTGCGGCTCTCCTCCGCCAGCGGGCCGAGGATGTGGGTGTCCAAGTCCTGGTAACTGGCGATGTCATCGCCTGCCTCATTCCACTGCTTCTGCGCGGAGGATGTCATGAGGCGGAAGTTCTCCACCGGCCCCTTGGGATCATTCTCCGCCGCCAGGAAGTCACCCAGCGCCTCCTCACAGGCCGATCTCTTTTTGATGCCATTCAGGAAAGGCTTCATCGTCTCCTCCAAAGACCGCATGGCCTGAAGGTATTCATCCAGCGGCTCCTTCACGGCACCATACTCGTCCATGAAACAGGCATGCGCCGACTGGAGAGCACAATCGAGATGCTGGCCGACCAGCTCCACGAAGCGCTCATTCTGCCCGCGATACAGCCAGACGATGGCCGTGAGATTGGCGAGCTGCTCAGAACTAAAATCGAAGATCTTCCGCGTGACTTTTCGGTACACATGCCGCGCATCGAGCATGAGCACCTGATCGCGCCGTTCCTTCGGCTTCGACCTGTCAAAGAACCACAGCTCGCACGGCACCGCCCGTGTGTAGAAGAAATTGGAGCGAATGGAGATCATCACGTCCACATCTCCGGTCTCGACAATCTTGCGGCGAACTTCGGCCTCGCCGTGCCCGGCACTGCTGGACTGGGAGGACATGACGAAGCCGGCGCGGCCGGTTTTGTTGAGGTAGCTCCAGAAGTAGGAGATCCAGAGGTAGTTCCCGTTGGAGACCTTCTTGTCCTTGTTCACGCCCGGCAGGCCGAAGGGCAGGCGGCGGTCGTCCTTCACCTTCTCCGCATCCACCTTGTCCACATTGAAGGGCGGATTGGCCATGACGAAGTCGCATTTCCCGTACAGCTCGTGCTCATCGAGGTAGAAGGTGTTGGCCTCGACCACGGCGCCCTCCAGCGCATGCACGGCCAGGTTCATCTTGGCCAGGCGCAGGTTGCTGGTCTTGTACTCCTGCCCGAAGAACGTCACGCGGTGCCCGGCGCTCTGCCCGTGCTGCTCGATGAAGTGGCTGGACTGCACAAACATGCCGCCGGAGCCGCAGGCGGGGTCAAACACCACGCCGTGATCCGGCTCGATGACATTGACGATGGTCTTCACCAGCGAGGGCGGGGTGAAGAACTCGCCGTTGTCCTGCGCGCCCTGCATGGCGAACTTCATGAGAAAGTACTCATTGATGCGCCCGAACACATCCCCGCTGGCGGTGCGCAGCGTCTCGCTGTCGAACACGCGCAGCAAATCCTCCAGCAGGGTGTTTTCAAACTTGGCGTACTCCTTCGGCAACTGCCCGGCCAGCGGCTCAAAGTCCCGCTCGATGGCGTTCATGGCCTCCACCAGCGCCGCGCCGAGGTCCGCGCCCTGCGGCAGCGCCAGCAGCTCGTCATACCGCGCCTCCTTCGGCAGCATGAGCGCCCGGCGTTTCTTGAAATCCGCCGCCGACAGCGGCCGCTTCGGCATCTTCCCCGCCGCCTGGGCCGCCTGAATCTCCACCAGCGCGTCCCGGTAGCGATTCGTGGCATGGCGCAGGAAGATGACCCCCAGCACGGGCATGCAGTACTCCCCCGCCGTGAGCTTCGAGTTCGCACGCAGATTGTCCGCCGCATCCCACAAGTCCGCCTCCAGCTTTTCGATGTTCTTGAATTCGTTCTGGTTCATCAAGGGCGCGGGCGGAGAAGGGAGAGCATGAGTTTGGCCGCCATCAAAGCGAGAGATGGAGGCGGAGGCAAGGAATTGCACTGAATGGATGATCAGAAGGCAGGGGCAACCACTCAGGCGATGATTTCATCCGTCCGCCTGCGGGCAGAGCGGCGAAGCAGGCGGTGATGTTGAATTTCGCCTATCCTTCCTGCGCTTTTTTTCTCTGGTAAAAGATTGGCGGTAAAAGATCGGAAAACAGCGGTCCCCATTTTTTACCGGCCATTTTTTACCAGCCAAGTTATTCGGGAGAGGATCTTGAATCATTATTCATTGGTGGGTCAGGGCGAAACCTGATTGGATTTCGCCACCCAACCCACGCGTGCCATGGCGGCGAAGGCGTCTTTCCCCACCGAACCCCGGCAGAGGAACCGGATCTGGCGGCCATTGCCGCGAGGACGCCGGGTGAACGTGGAACGGCTGCATGCGGGCATCGCCTGGCTGATCCGCCACATCGTCTTCGTGCGGCTGGATCTCAACGTGGCCGAACTGGCCCGGGAGGCGGGCCTGTCAGATCAGTCGGTGCGGGATTACCTGGACCTGAAGCATCCCGAAGGCTGGCACACCGAGAGCCATCTGACCCAGGCTCTGGGCTATGTCCCCGATGAACTGGAGCGTCTGACCTGGCGCTGGATGCGCCTCTACCGCCGCCGGGAGCGGCGCAAGCACGCGGGGGAGGACCGCTGGACGCTGCTTTACCCCTGGGAGCCGAGGCGACTGGCGGAAGCTGAACCGGAACGAAGTGGAACCGGAACGAAGTGGAGATAGCCGAAGGCAAATAGCCTGCCAAAGGCAGCCCGCAGGGTGAACGCAGTGAGGCAAACAGACTGAGCGAAGCGAAGCCCGCAGGGTGATGGAGTCGTGGGGCGTCGACTGAATCCACCCACTGCGGAGGCGTTTTGGCCGCCCATCCACCCTCCGCAGCATCAAGCGGGCCAGCCTGCTCCCGGCTAACCGGGATTCCCTTTCCCGCCGGTCATGGAAGTCTGCGCCCATGCACGTGACTCCCACCGCCCGCTCCCACGCCCCGGCCCGCGAGCGCTTGCCGGCGGAGCCGAGGCGCGTTCCTCTGGCCCAAAGTTCTTTGCCTCCGGCTCAGAGTTCTTTGCCTCTGGCCCAAAGTTCTTTGCCTCCAGCCCAAAGTTCTTTGCCTCTGGCTCAGAGTTCTTTGCCTCCAGCCCAAAGTTCTTTGCCTCCGGCCCGGAGTTCTTTGCCTCCAGCCCAAAGTTCTTTGCCTCCGGCCCGGAGTTCTTTGCCTCCAGCCCAGAGTTCTTTGCCTCCAGCCCAGAGTTCTTTGCCTCCAGCCCGGAGTTCTTTGCCTCTGGCTCAGAGTTCTTTGCCTCCGGCTGCGAGGAACCGGGCGGCAGGGCACGGGCAAGGACTGGGGAGCGGCGGGCGGCGGCCTGGAGCTCTGCGATCCCACCCCAACCCCGGCGGGAGGATGACCTGATGCCGCTGTGGAACAGCGGGGCGACGTGGTCGTCCGGACAACTTTGGAGCCCGGTCTCTGCGCCGGCTCCCGACAACAACAACACGAAAACCAAACACACGAAAATGAAACGACAGCCCTACTACCCCAAGGCACTCGGGGAACAATCGGAGTGGCACACCAACTTTGCCACCAAACTGCCCGTTCATGCGACCGCGCTGGCGCTCGCCCCCGCGCAAGTGGACGCCGGCGTGGCGGACAACCTGATCCTGGCCTACGGGCTGGGCGACTGGATCGTCAGCGCCCGTGAATCCCCGACCTCGTGGACCTCCGCCCTGGAATTCCTCTCCAACGGCAGCGGCAGCACCAACTTCGCCTTCCCCACCCTGGTGGTCCCGCCCCCGCCGGAGCTGCCCGTGGGCATCACCGGCGTGAAACCCGGTGCCTTGCAGCGCACCTTCAAGCTGGTGCAGGTGATCAAGGGCCTGCCGGGGTACACCGAGACCATCGGCCTGGACATGGGCATCGTGGGCAGCGAGGCGCCGCCGCCCCCGCCGCCGGGCGATGTGCCGCCACCGCGCATCACGGTGAAGGCGGTGCCGGGGGACACGCAGGAGAACGCCCAGATCAAGTTCTTCAAGGACGGCCACGAGTATGTGGCCCTTGAAAGCCGCCGGGGCAGTGGTGGCTGGGAACCGCTGGTCCAGTGCAACCAGAGCCCCTACCTCGACGAGCGCCCCCTGCTCGTCCCCGGCCAGGCCGAGGTGCGCGAGTACCGCGCCCGCTTCTGGGACAACGGCCAGCCCAACGGCGCCTGGTGCGACGTGGCAAAGGTCACCCTCGGGCCGTGAGGGCGGATTCACCTCCTGCACGTCCTCCTGCTCCCACTCGTCCTCGAATCTTCGTCAGCTCAATCAGCCAACGCCTCCAAGCCCATGCCAAGGAACCTGCACGATGGCTCGATCCCTCAGACGGCAGTTCATGCGCCATGATCGAGGACAAGTTCGAGTTCGAGGACGAGCCCGCCCATCAGCCGCCGAAAGCGAACGCTGGTGGCGGAGTCCGACCGCGGCTCACTACACTTAAACCGTTACTCAATGCGTTACACTCAAACCTGTGAACAAGTCCCCTGCCCTGCTCCGGTCTCGCTCCGTGCCCCTCGGATCGAGTCGCCGGAGGCGGGGATAGGGGGTCGGGAAAGCGCGGATCACGACCGGGCGCTGCAATCGTCTTTTTGCCTAAATACTGAATCACGTTTCACTGGCTAATAACCAAACTTTGTCACTGATGAACATTGTATTAGAATCTGTTGTTCACATACTGTGCATTCGCACTTTTGTAGCGCTTGCCGCTAGTGATCTGACGAACTTCAGCGCTTCATCTCTAACTAAATAACCGTTACATTAAAACCATGATCGAAGTCCCGCTTCCCCGGCCCTGCGTTCCCCAACACGCTCTCAACTGTTCCCCTCGGCCCTACAGACTCACCGCCCGCTCCGCCCCTCTCCGTCGGCTGTTCACCGGCCCTCTCGCTGCCGTTGGATAACCTTCTTAACGTTACATTTAAGGAGGACTGACCTCCGGGAGAGGAGCGCGGACGCTCCCGTCCGCTTTTCAATCAGCGGGCAGGAGAGCCGAGGCTCCGCGAGACAGACGCAGTCAACCCGCGCTCCCTTCCTCCAGCCCGCTTCTTGATTCGTCGTTCCAGCTTGAGCCGGTGCCTCGAACGGGACACCGGACCGGCTAAAGCCGGGACTACAGAACAGCCAGAATCCAGCCCCATCCACCCTCTTCCATCGGCCTGCTCGGTTGGCTCGTTCCACTCGGCTCAGCTTTCAGCTTTCCCCCTGCCGGCTGTCTCGCTCCGCTCAGTTTTTCAGCCTTTCAGCTTTCTCATTTGACTCCCTCGTGCCTCAACTCGTGTCGCCCTTCGGGCTTCGCTACGCTCAGTCTGTCTCGCAGCCCGCCATGCTGCTCGGCTCAGCCTTTCAGCTTTCTCATTTCAGCTTTTTCCCCTCCCCTCCCCATGCCCTACGACCCCACCCTC